>CP091718.1:1767500-1781424 GCA_022009675.1 Oscillospiraceae bacterium
TTGACCCCTGTAACTTCGGAAGAAGGGGTGCCTCCGTAAGGAGTACTGCAGTGAAAAACGCCCAGGCAACTGTTTATCAAAAAAACACAGGTTTCTGCAAAAGCGAAAGCTGAAGTATAGAGCTGACGCCTGCCCGGTGCTGGAAGGTCAAGGGATCGCTTAGCGCAAGCGAAGGCGAGAACTTAAGCCCCAGTAAACGGCAGTAGTAACTATAACGGTCCTAAGGTAGCGAAATTCCTTGCCAGGTAAGTTCTACTCTGCACGAATGGCGTAATGATCTGGGCACTGTCTCAACAGCCCGCCCGGCGAAATTGTAGTACCGGTGAAGATGCCGGTTTCCCTGCGACTAGACGGAAAGACCCCATGGAGCTTTACTGTAGTCTGATACTGAAATTTGGTTCATTATGCACAGGATAGGTGGGAGACAGAGAAACCCGGGCTTTGGCTTGGGCGGAGTCGACCTTGGGATACCACTCTTGATGAACCAGGTTTCTAACCTGCTCCCGTGATCCGGGAGGGGGACAATGTCAGATGGGCAGTTTGACTGGGGCGGTCGCCTCCAAAAGAGTAACGGAGGCGTTCAAAGGTTGGCTCAGCGCGGACGGAAATCGCGCAATGAGTATAAACGTATAAGCCAGCCTAACTGTGAGACCTACAAGTCGAGCAGTAACGAAAGTTGGAGTTAGTGATCAGGTGGTAGTGAGTGGAAATGCCATCGCTTAACGGATAAAAAGATACCCTGGGGATAACAGGCTGATCTCCCCCAAGAGTTCACATCAACGGGGAGGTTTGGCACCTCGATGTCGGCTCATCACATCATGGAGCTGGAGAAGGTTCCAGGGGTTCGGCTGTCCGCCGATTAAAAGTGGTACGCGAGCTGGGTTCAGAACGTCGTGAGACAGTTCGGTCCCTATCTGTCGTGGGCGTTGGATATTTGAGAAGGGCTGACCTTAGTACGAGGACCGGGTCGGACGCACCTCCTGTGCACCAGTTGTCCTGCCAAGGGCATAGCTGGGTAGCGGCGTGCGGTTTTGATAAACGCTGAAGGCATCTAAGCGTGAAGCATGCTTCAAGATGAGATATCCCATCATTTCAAATGAGTAAGGTCACTTGCAGACTACAAGTTGATAGGTCGGGTGTGTAAGCACGGTAACGTGTTCAGCTAACCGATACTAATTGACCGAGGGCTTGAACCTCTTGCACCTCTTCGGTGCAGCGGTTCTTCATTCGTTTGAGTTTCTTTTTCTCCTCTTCTCTTCCTTCTTTTCGGTTGGAGATGAAGCACAAGAAGGGTATGCACCTTTAGCTCAGCTGGTAGAGCAACTGACTCTTAATCAGTGGGTCCGGGGGTTCGAGTCCCCGAAGGTGCACCACCGCAGCTGCGCGGCGCCGAGAGGCGGAAGCAGGAGTCAGTGTTATTTCGCAGAGGGTCCACCTGTTCCCATTCCGAACACAGAAGTTAAGCTCTGCTGAGGCGACAATACTTACCTGGAGACGGGTCGGGAAGATAGCGCAATGCTGACACGCAGTTGGTGATATTTCGCAGAGGGTCCACCTGTTCCCATTCCGAACACAGAAGTTAAGCTCTGCTGAGGCGACAATACTTACCTGGAGACGGGTCGGGAAGATAGCGCATCGCCAACACATCAAAGCCGATTCGTTTCCCGAGTCGGCTTTCCTTCTATTCCTCCTTAGCTCAGTCGGTAGAGCTGGTGGAACGAATTACACGGGAGCAATCCCAATAAAAGCCGACAGAAAACGGGACTTGAAATTGTACAAGTTCCACATATTCCTCCTTAGCTCAGTCGGTAGTGCGGACAGAGATGTTTACACCAAACGACTTTGCATAAGAAAATAGAAAATAGCGGTTTGACTTTGGTCAAATTGCTCATATTCCTCCTTAGCTCAGTCGGTAGAGCGCGTGACTGTTAATCACGATGTCGTTGGTTCGAGCCCGACAGGGGGAGCTAAAATGAGCCTCAAAATCATTGATTTTGGGGCTTTTTCGTGCCAAAATGAAATTCTCGAAGATTTTTCGTTGCAAAAAAACACGCTAGAAAATTTGGTTTACACTCATGCGGTAGAAAGATTCTACCGAACGACTGTAAACCTAAAAAATTTGCCTCCAAAACGGAAAATACATACCGCCTTTTTGATTAACACTCGTCCGCGATTTCCCACTTGAAAGGGAAGACCGAACGATTCAAAGAGACGGTATTTTTATTTGGAGGGGCGCATGGAAGAAACAAAAACTTTGGAGGAGGAGTATTCTCCGACGGATGCAAAAAGGGAAAAGGTACGAAGGGTAGCAGTGGCAATGATCGACGACTTCCCGGAACATCCGTTTAAGGTAAAGGACGATGAAGAAATGGAAAAGCTGAAGGACAGCATATCTCTGTACGGTGTTCTGACTCCTGTTGTGGCAAGGCGCTGTGAAAACGGGCGTTATGAGCTGATTTCCGGCCATAGGCGGAAATATGCCTGCAAAGCGCTTGGAATTGAGTTTATGCCGGCGATTGTGCGGAGATGAGCAGAGAAGAAGCGGTGATTGCTATGGTGGACAGCAATTTGCAACGGGAACACATTCTGCCGAGCGAAAAAGCATTCGCTTATAAAATGAAATTGGAAGCGTTGAAATGCCAGGGAAAGCGAACGGATTTAACTTCGGACCCAGTGGGACCGAAGTTCCGATCTAATGCAGAGTTATCAGCGTCAAGTGAGGATAGTGTGACTCAAATTAAACGCTATATCCGCCTGACCGAACTTGTTCCGGAACTTTTGGAATTGGTGGATGACGGTCGGATGGCTTTCCGTCCTGCTGTGGAAATATCCTACCTCACGGAGGACGAGCAGCGGGATCTGGTAGAAACCATAGACAGCGAGGATTGCACACCGTCCCTGTCGCAGGCTTGCCGCATGAAGAAGCTCAGTCAGGAAGGGAAGTTGGACATGGACGCAATCTTTTTCTATCATGACCGAGGAGAAAGCCAACCAGAAAGAGAAAATTAAGATTCCGGCAGAACGGCTGGACCGTTTCTTTTGAGCGTAGAACGCCGCAGGCGGAGATTGAGAAAGTCATTATTGCGGCATTGGAGGATTACTATGCCCGAATCAGGCAGAGACGGGCAAACAGGGATGCAAGATGAACGCTACGGAATAATCTGTAGCAGGAGGAAAGCGGTCAGTGCGTTTTGAGGGGTTAGGTGCTGACCGCTTTTTTCTTTCTCTTGTTCCCCTTTCTTAACAACTAACCCCTCAGACCTACCGTACTTACCGGAAAGAGAAGGATCTATATCCGCACATTTGCAAAGCATCCGGTTTCATGCTATCATAACCGTGAAAAAGAAATTACATACAGGAGGTTCCGAATATGCTGTTTCATCGAAAGGAAGAAAAATACCGTCTGTCCCTGACCGACAAGGAATATCGGCTGCTGTTGGATTGCCTGATGATCCGCCGCAACAAGCTGCTTGCCGAGGGACGGTACACCGATGCGATTGATGAGGTTATCCTCCTGATTTGCAAATCAATACTTTTCATATAGGGGCGTTTCGCAAAATGAAAACGCCCTTTTCCTTTTCCGGCAGGTTCTCCTTTACATAGCTCTTAAGCGAAAGCATGAGGGCTTTTTTATTTGCAAAGGAGTGATGCCTATGTCCTCGCTGTAGTCCGACCGACAACGATTTTACCAAAAAAACAAAACCAATTCATTTCAAAAAACAAAGGAGAAACATCATGAAACAGTTTTTTAAGAAGGTCGGCAATTTCTTCAAATCGGCGAAGGAGACTGCCCTGAATTTCGTTTCCCGTAAGCCGCTCCGCGCCAACCTCGCTCTGGCTTCGGTAAGCGGTGAGGGTTATGTCGACACCGGTGTGAAGATCATCATTGCCGTGGTGGTCGGCGGTGTCCCTGCTTGCGGGTCTGTACGCGCTGTTCAACACGACGATCATTCCGACGCTGACGGCGAAGATCAGCCAGATGTTCAATTACGCCGGCAACTGATGCCGGACAAATCCGATCTGTAATTCACAATCAAGAGGAGAAAGAAAAATGAAAAAGCTCATCAACAAGATCAGGAATTTCTGCAACAGAAGGCAATCGCGGCAAAGACCGCAATTCAGTCGGTAAGCAGTCGAGGGCTAGTGTCGATACCGGCGTGAAGATCATCATCTCGGTCGTGGTCGGCGGCGTTATCCTTGCCGGACTGTATGCGCTGTTCAAGACCACCATTCTTCCCAATCTCAACACCGAGATCGGCAAGATGTTCAATTATTCCGGCACCTGATCCGGAAACGGTAAAGGCGGTGACAGTATGAAAAAGGAGTTGTCAAACCGCCGGGGTGAAGTCTTTACCGCCACGGCAGTGAAAGTTATCATTGCCGTGGTGGTCGGGTGCTGATTCTCGGCGGATTGTTTGCACTGTACCGGAATGTCATTTTCCCGAAGCTGAATCAGAAGGTGGAGGGATGATCCACACCGAAGATACGGTGCAGGTTCGGAAAGACGGAACTCCGTGCAGTACAGCTACGACGGGGGAGACCTGGAAGGATTGTACCATTCCGGGTGTGAGCGCATCTGCTACGGTCAGTACGGTTCTTACACGAACCTATCAGGAAAAAGACTGCTTTCCTTGCGGTTATCAGGCGACGAAGCGGCGCCCGCCTGTATGTCAGCCGTGATGCGCAGGAGTGGGTCCGTCCATCGGAGACAGCAAATCGGTTTCCGTTGGCAACGGAACTTCGTATGTGACGGTAAGTTGCGGGGACGGAAGATCCTACCGCAGTCATGACGGAATCGAATGGGAAATGACATCTACCAAACGGTACTGAGGAGGGAACATGAAACGACTGAAAAACAATCGCGGAGAAGGGCAGATTTCTGTCGGCGTAAAAATCATCCTTGCCGTTGTCATCGGCGCACTGATTCTCGGTGGGCTGTATCTGCTGTTTGACCGTGTGATTCTTCGGAATACCGACCGACAAATCAAGGAACTCATGGCGGCGGGAGGCAGTTCCGAAGTGCTGGAGGTGCGGACAACGGATAACAGCGCGCTACTCACCTCTCTTTCCTATACGCATGATGGGGTGACATGGATTCCGTCCGAAATTCCGACCTACGCAAAAGATGCAAAGGTTCTGACTCTGGCATCGGGCGGCGCGGCAGATGCTCCGGTCACGCTTTGTATCATCCGTTCCGACAACAATGTGGTCGCGCTCTATTCCACCGACGAGGGAGAAGTTTCCCGCGAGGGAAAGCGATGGACTTTACAGGAAATACGGAGCAAGAATGAAGTGGAATGCAGAAAACCCAACGCTTTGAAGGAGAAATTCGTATCAATCAGAGCGGAAACCTCCTTTGGACGAAGGACGGAATCACATGGAAACTTCTCAATGCCCCAATCCACTACTTCAATTAAAGGAGACAAAAACATGAATATGGTTATCTGCCCTCCCGTGTGGATTCGACCGAGGTGATCGCACGGGTAGATAAGGGCATTCTTTTCGCCGTCCTGACGGCGTTTTTGTTTTCCGGTGCGGCAATGCTGATCGGATTGCTTCTGCACCGTATCATGCAGGAGGAAGGGTTACAAAACCCATCTTGCCCCGTGTCTTGCCGTTCCGGGACTTGTGGCATTGGCGGGCTTTCTCCGCTTCGGGCTGTCGGTCACGGCGGTGCAGGGGGTGTTCCTTGCGTGCCTGTTTCTGTATGCGTCATGCAGTGACCTGACCGACCACCATATGGACGACCACATCTGGATAACGGTGCTTGCCTTGGGGCTTTGCTCTGTCGGGCGGTTCGGGATCGTCTCCATGCTCATCGGCGCGGCGATGGTCTTTGTCCCGCAGATGTTGGTGTCGCTCATCGGGAAAGGGAACACGCTCGGCGGTGCGGACATCAAGCTGTCAACCGCGCTTGCGTTCCTGCTGGTTGGCAGAGAGGTCTTGCCGCACTGATGGCGGGGCTGTTGGCTGGCGGTCATCGTCATGGCAATTGTGCAGAAGCTGAACAGGAAAAACGCAGACAGCCGTTTGCCCTGATTCCGTTCCTCGCGTCGGCGGCAACGGTTCTATTCTTTATCTGACAGAAAGGAGACATCGATTGTGTTCAAGAAAACACCAAAGGCACCGAAAGAGCCGAAGCCGCCGAAAATCAAGGTGCAGAAAACCCGAAAGATCGGCAACCGGACGCTCATCGGTATCCTTTCCATTGTTGTTGCACTGCTCATCTGCTTCGGCGTTGCTCCCGTCATCAATCGGGTGGCGGACAGCAAGACCGAGATTGTGCGCGTTAAGACCCTGATTCCGAAAGGCACCTGTATCAATGAAAGTGACCTTGAAACCGTCACGGTCGGAGCGTATAACCTGCCGGAGAATGTCATCCGGAAGAAAGCCGATGCGGTCGGAAAATATGCAACGGGCGATCTTTATGCGGGGGACTGGATTCTCCCCCGGCAACCTGACCGCAGACCCGGATTCCGCAACGGACATTCTGGATTCCCTCGGCAACGACCGCAAGGCGATGTCTGTCACCATCGGCTCCTTTGCGCAGGGCTCTCCGGCAAACTGGAGACGGGGACATTATTTCGGTTATTGTCTATTCCAGCAAGGACGCCTCTCGCCTTCACGCCGCCCGAACTGCAATATCTGCGGGTGATTACGAGTACCACCTCGCAGGGCGTGGACAAGTCGGATGTGACCGACGCCACACAGCCCGTGACGGTGACGCTGCTCGTCAATCAGGCGCAGGCGGAGCAGCTTGCCTATTATGAAAAGACCGCATCCATGCACTTTGCGCTGGAATATCGTGGCGACCGTGCCACCGCGCAGAAATATCTGGACGCACAGGCGCAGTATTTTTATCGACCATCCAAACGGGAGGGACTGACGAATGCCGACGAACGAAAAGATCATTGCGGTCTGGGGTTCTCCGCACGCAGGGAAAACGGCGTTCGCCGTAAAATTTGCGGGAGAACCTGTATCAGAGGACGCGCGGGCGGTTGTTGTATTGCATTGTGACCTCCTGACGCCGACCCTGCCGATCCTGTTCCCCGAACGCAAGGGAGCAGGATCTCTTTTCGGTCGGGACGGTGCTGGCAAAGCCGAACATCTTCCGGGGTGACATCGTATCCAATCTGGTAACGGTCAAGGAGCGGCAGAACCTCGGCTTTTCTGGGCTACCGCACGGGAGAGAACCGCTACAGCTTCCCGACCTTCGACAGGGTTAAGGTGGCGGAATTCTTCGCCGTCCTGTCTGACCTCGCGGATTCCATCGTGGTGGACTGCACCTCCGACCCCGAAAGCAACCTGCTGACGGCGGTGTCCTTACAGGATGCCGGAACGCTGATTCGGGTGTCGTCCCCCGGACCTTTCCTCACTGTCCTTTTTTCAGTCGCAGACGGGGGCGGGATTCGGAACGCCGAAGGAGCGCACGGTCAGCATCCTGAATGTGCGGGAGCGGACACTGTACCGCTTGCCTCGATTTTGCTTTTCTCCCACCTCGGCGCGCAGGTGATTCTGCCGTACAGCGAAGCCCTGCGGGAACAGAGTCTCGTCGGGACGCTGATTCAGCCGACGAAGGACAGGCGGTATCTCTCCGGTATCGCAAAGGTGACAGAGGCGGTGATCCGGTGAAAGAGATGGAACTGTATCCGCTCCTGCAACTGGCGCAGGGGTATCTGTCTGCGCATTATGCGCAGGCATTGGTGGACCGGAGCAAGGGAGCAGAACTGCGGGCGTATATCGCAAAGTATCTGTACGACACGGGCTATACGGTGGCGGGGTACACGCGCGAAACGCTGACGGACAGACTCTTTTCCGAAATGGCGGAGTATTCCGTCCTGACCCCGTGGCTGGGGAATCCCGACATTGAGGAGATCAATGTCAACGGTTGGGACGACATCGCCCTGACGCATCTGGACGGGCGGATTGAAAAGCTGGCGGAGCATTTCTTCTCACCGGGGCACGCGGTGGATGTTATCAAGAAACTCCTCCACCATTCCGGTATGATTATCGACAGCGCAAGACCGATGTCGCAGGGACACCTGCCGGGGAATACCCGTATCACCGTCCTGATGGATCCCATTGTGGACGGGGAGCGTAGGATTGCCGCCTCCATCCGAATGCTGCACCCGCAGAGAGTGGACAGGGAAAGCCTGCTCCGCACCCAATCCATCACGGACGAAATGCTGTCGTTCCTTGAAATGTGTCTGCGGTTCGGCGTGTCCTTTGTCGTAGCGGGCAGAACCTCGTCGGGCAAGACGACCCTGCTGAATAGCCTTTTGAACTCCGTTCCGGACAGCAAGCGCATCTATACGATTGAATCCGGCGCGCGGGAGTTGTCGCTCCTGAAACGGGACGCGGAGGGAAGGGTTATCAACAATGTAGTTCACACGCTGTCAAGACCCTCCGAGAACCCGAACAGCGACATTTCGCAGGAGGATCTGGTTATGGCGGCGCTCCGCTTTGATCCGGATGTCATCTGTGTCGGAGAAATGCGGGATGCCGAAGCGCACTCGGCGAGTAGAGGCATCCAGTACCGACCATACGGTCGTAACAACCGTTCACGGCGGGGGCGGCATCTTCGCCCACCAACGCATTGCGTTCCTTTCACAGCGCCGATTCCCGATTGATTTTTCTGTTTCCATGCGGCAGGCGGCACAGGCGTTCCCCGTGGTTGTCTTTGCCCACAAGCTGGAGGACAACAGCCGTAAGGTCATGGACATCTCGGAGTGCGTGGTCGGCGAGGACGGGGGACTGACCTACCGGACGCTGTACAAGTATCACATTACGGACAACCGCTTTGCGGACGGCGCGTTCCGCATGGAGGGGGAATTCCGCAAGGAGAACACGCCATCCCCGTCCCTCTGTGCCAAGCTCATGCGCGGCGGAGTACCGCAGGAAACATTACAACGATTTATGAAAGGAGGGGGCGCATGAGTGCCATTTATATTGTTCTGTTTCTCGCCCTGACGGTCGGCATCGTGTTGGTGCTGGGATTGACGCCCGAGCAGCTGACCCGTGACCTTGCGGGACTGTTTCAGCGGAGAAAGTCTTTGCGGGAGCAGTCGCTGAACGCAAGGGGCAAGAAGAAATCCCGCCACATCGCGGTTGCCATGCAGAACATCCGCACGGCTCTGGAGGAGACGGGAAAAGGAAAGCAGTTTTCGGTTGCGCTTGCCGCATCGGGACTGCTTTTTGTGGTCGGCTGTGCGATTGCCATTGCCATCGGGAATCCGTTTCTCATCCCCGTTCTGGCGGTTGCCTTTGCCATGATCCCGTTTGTCTACCTGCGCCGGACGCTCGACACCTATGAGCGCCATGTCAAAGCGGAACTGGAAACCGCGCTGTCAATCATCACGACCTCGTAGTCCGGAGCGACAGCATCATCGACGCGGTGGCGGAGAACATCGACTATCTCAAACCGCCCGTGAGGGGTATTTTTGAGAGTTTTCTCGCCGAAACGACTTCCATCACGCCGGATGTGCAGATGGCAATCGTCCACCTGAAAGAGAAGATTTCCGACACCATCTTTGAGGAATGGTGCGAAACGCTCCAATCCTGCCAGAACGACCGCACGCTCAAAGACACGCTGATGCCGGTTGTTGCAAAGTTCACCGATGTGAGACTGGTTAACAACTCGCTCAAAACCATGCTTGCAGAGGCAAGGCGGGAGTATTACCTGATGGTTCTGATGGTGCTTTGCAACATCCCGCTGCTGTACTGCCTCAACCGGGATTGGTACAACGCCCTCATGCACACCACACTCGGCAAAATCGTGCTTGCGGTCTGCGGCACGGTGATTCTCGTCACGGCATTTCTGATGCACTCGCATCACAAAGCCGGTCGAATACAAACGGTAAAGGAGGAAAGACGATGATTTTTACAGTTCTACAGCTGCTTGTCGTATTTTCTCCGGCATCGGGTTGTGCCTGATTCTTCTGGACCTTTTACCGTGTCCCCACCATGAAAACCGCACGGGCGGCGGGAAACCTCGGCAAGAAGGGCAACCGCAAGGTCGGCGTGGCGGAAATTCTGCTGAAGGATTTCTCCACTTTCCTCGCAGGGAAAATCCGGCTCGGCGAATACCGCAAGGCAAGTCTTGCCGCTGATTTGCGGACGGCGGGCATGGACACCACACCGGAAGGCTATGTTGCGGACGCGCTGACCAAAGCACTGGCGGTGGGTATCTTTGCAATCCCGTGTTCTTTGCGGCAGGGTGCTGTCGCTTGTGGTCCTTGCAGGATTGCGGTGCCCGTCTGGTTTCTGAGTACCGCAGGTCTGAAAGAAGATCCGCCCCCGCCGCACTCTAATCGAGTACGAACTGTCGATACTGGTCGGCACGGTTGAGAAAACCATGCAGCACAGCCATGATGTCATCTATATGCTGGATCTACCGTGCCCATGCGGGAGGAGATGCGGGAGGAGTTGGAGATCACCGTGGCGGATATGCGGTCAGACGCAATCAGGAGGTGGCGCTGACGCGGCTGGAATCCCGCGTCGCTCGACCATGCTGTCGATGTCGCGCGCGGGCTGATCTCCCTGATTCACGGGGACGACAATTCCATGTACTGGGCGCAGCTTTCGATGAAGTTTTCGGACTACCAGAGACAGCTTCTGCGGGCGCAGGCAAATGCCGTCCCGCGCAAGGTGCGGAAACTCTCCATGGCGCTCCTCTGTTGCTTCATGCTCATCTATGTAGCCGTCATCGGGCAGGTGCTTCTGACCTCGCTCGGCGGGCTGTTCTGAGGAGGTGTGCATGAAAGAATTACGAACCAAACGGGCGGAAGGGTATGTGGATGTGGCGGTTGCCGTCCTCGTCGTGTCCTTTTTGCTTGTGTTGCTGGTCAGCGTATTCGGTCTGGTTTCCAAAAAGCAGGACCTGCGCTATATGGCAAGCGAACTCATCGATGCCGCAACCGTCAGCGGGAGCGTTGGACAGGCGGTGCAGAAGCGGTATGCACAGTTGTGCGAGGAAACGGGATTGCACCCGTCCGTGAACTGGACAGCGGCGTATTACGATGCGGCAACCGGAAAGGTCCAGCTCGGCGATGTCATTTCCGTTTCTCTGGAGACGGAGACCTCCATTCTCGGCTTCGGCGGAGTGCTGTTTCCGGTGAAGCTGACGGCGACTGCATCGGGGCTTTCCGAGAGTTTACTGGAAAGTAGGGTGCGGCTATGCGAATATGCAAAGAACAAAAACGGGCTTTTCCTATCTTTTTGTCTGCGTGATCACGCTCTTTGTTGCCATGTTGATTGTGGCAGGGCTGAGCTACGCCGATGTTATGAACATCATCCGGGTGCAGAAAGAAGAGGTGAAGCAAAGTCTGGATCTCTGCTGTTACCGAAGAAGCGGTGGCTTATTAGACGCGCTGAAACAGGGAAAACCGCTATTCCGGATTATGTGGAAGCGTCCTTCCTTTTCCGACAGGGCGTACCGTGCGCTCGATTCGGTTTGCCGCAGACGGAAATCCGGACGGTGTATCAGGGATAGCATGGCGGTCTCTAGTGATGGAACGCCCGGAAATTACAGTCTCTATGGAGGGCGGGTTTCGGAGTACAGGTCAGTTATCGTCCTGATCGTTCCGTTCCGCGTTTTCGGACAACACATCACGGACATTTCCGTTCCGGTGGAAACCGGATCATTTTATCAGTTGAAATAGGAGGATAGAGGATATATAGGAGAAGAACCATTCATGTAGCCGTGATCGGTGTGATTGCCGTCCTGCTTGCCGTTGCTCTTGTGGTGGTCGGCATCGTGATGGCAAATCGCTAAAAAGACATTCGGACACGGATACACCTGCGGTTACAGGCCGGACGGAACGGAGCCAACCGTCCCGGATGTCGGACAGACCCGATACACCGACAGAACCGACGAAGCCCGAACTGCCAGCACCGACAGACCCCGAAGATTCGGACGGTGAGGAGGAACCCGAAGAGAGAGCCGGATGTGACGGTGGATGTCGGAGACAAAAACAGGTTTCCGGCAGATGGGAGGAGCCCGGTATCGAGGGTGAAGTCATTGTTGCCCCGGCGTGAAAAGGAGAGGACGAATGAGAAAAACGAAATTCCGGTGGCTTGCGCTATCTGCTTGCCATGGTATCCTGTTCGGCGTTCTTGCGATTCCGGCAAGCGCCGATTATTACTACGCAATGAAAGTCTCTGTTATTACAAAAGACGAATCAGGGAAAACGCTTGCCCCGACTTTTTACAACAACGGTCAACGCAACCACCACAACGCTGTCCGTGCCGTCGCCCGCCGTTTTTCAGGGTATCTTCTGAAAAACGACAACGATGCCTCCGTTCCGTACAGCAGAATGGAAAAAGCGCTTTCCGGCCTCAACTATGTGCGGGAGGGAAGCGCCGGTTATACCGCTATGGTATGTCAAGCCAAGCACGGTCTGTATTTCCTATGCGTATTTTGACCGCAGCGGAAGACCGTCCGAATCAAAATGCTGACAGGGAAAGTCGGGAGCAGTTATTCGGTGGTGTCTCCGACCATAAACCGGATTCACACCGTCCGTCTTCCTGCACCGGAACCTGCGGACACTTCCAGCAGCAGACGGTCTATTATTCGAGAACACCTATCAGATTTCGTATGACGCAAGCGGCGGCGGCGGAGCGCCGGCAACGCAGTCAAAAAGCATTTACGGCTCTGACGCTTTCAAAGTCACGCCTACCCGTTCCGGATATACCTTCAGGATGGAGTACCGTCCGGAACGGAAGCGTGGTCTATGCGCCGGGCGGTGTACTGAGCGCAAACGGCAATCGGACGCTGTGACTGCGGTCTGGAACGAAAAGACCTATACGGTTTTCCTTTGATGCCAATGGCGGTACGGGTGCGCCGGGCAGCATCAATAAGCGTATTCGCACCTGCTACGATTCCGTTTACGGAGCCGACCCGAAGCGGTTATGTGTTCCTGGGTGGAGTCCCTATTCGACGGCATTGTCTGCGATGTATCTGCCGATTATTACAGGTCCAATGTCAGCCGCACGCTGTACGCCGTTTGGGAGAAGATTCCCGAAACCTACACCGTCAGCTATTTCGCAAACGGAGGTACCGGCGCACCAGCAGCGCAGACCAAAAACCGAGACATTGGATCTGACGCTTTCCTCGGTCATTCCGACGCGCAAAGGGTTATATCTTCCTCGGCTGGAGCAAAAACGGTTCCGGACAGGCGGATTATCAGCCGGGAGCGAAACTATTCGGTGAATGAAAGCATGACGCTGAGCGCCGTCTGGGGAAGGTTTCACACCTATGTGATTACTTTCCATCCGAACGGCGGCAAGAACGCCCCCGGAAGCGTGACCAAGACCTATGGCAACGATCTGATCTCTGCCTGCCGGAGTACCGACAAGGGACAGATACGATTTTCTCGGTTGGAGCACCAGCCCGAAAGCAACCCGCACCGACCTGGGCGGCAGGCGGCGTTATACCGAGGAAGGGAGACGCTACGCTTTATGCGGTCTGGAGAGACGTTACTACGACTTTTCCGTCGCTTGATCTGACTGTCACGCCGGATACGGCAAAACAGTTTTGAAAGCGTTTCGGTAAGGTTCCGTCTGGACAACTGGGACAGATATAGCGCTTACAGCGGCATCCCTGTATCGGTCTCGGATCGGCGACAAAGAAATCTATTCGACTACGGTGGATTTTGTGGCATACGGCGTGAATCATGTGACATTCTCGCTTGCCTGCGGCGGACTGGAGGAGGAACAGACGCTGACCGTCTGGGTGAACCGGGCGGAGCTACCGGAACGAAAAAGAGAACCGGCAACAATACGGCGTCTGCCACCTTTTACGGTGGAGCGTGTTGTGGAAAACCAATGTGGAACCGGTATCCGAGGCGGGAAGAGTTCTATGCCGGAGAGGAAGTCGTGACATCCTTTTTATATCGGGAAATGAGGAATGACCGATATTTACCCG